>NZ_JNIL01000002.1 GCF_000702485.1 Alicyclobacillus macrosporangiidus CPP55
AAGGCAATGCTGCTGAGGCATTTGGTAATGCGTTTGAACAACTTGCGGACGATATCTCCGAGACTGCTCAAGCTTCTTACATTCATCTCAGGAACGCCCGTATATGTGCACCAGGGCAAGCACCGATGCCGGCCGAAGGGAGCCTGTGGAGGGGTTCTCTCGCTTCGGTGGACGGATGGTACCTTGGAGAATTGAGATGACCAGACGGTGAGGTTCACATAAAAAGCCTTATCGGAGAGTACCAAAAACCGGAATCGCCGTTTCGTCTCAAATTCGGGCGTGAGCGGCGATTTTGCGTTTGACCAGGTCGCTCGCAAAAGCACCTCACGTACCAGGATTACCAAGTTCTTCAATCCCCGTTTTTCTCGCGTTTGCTTTCGTTTTCGCCCTTCTCCGCACCCTCATGTAACCGCTTTCTTTTGAGTTTTTCGTTGCCGACAGTTATAAACCCCTTGCCGCGTGTTCAAACGCCCCTCTACGGGCAAATTTGAGGCGTTTGTTTGGGTCTCAGACTGGCAACACTCCTAATAGGGGTGGTTGCCATGCGAGATGACCCAGCCAAGCGGCTGCGCGTGATCATGGCCGAGCGGGACGTGACGGTCCAGGAGCTGGCCTGGCGTGCAGGTGTGTCAGAGCGGACCATCACCGACCTGCGCCGGAACGGTTGGCGAAAGCCGCAGGCGGAGACCATGTACAGGATTGCAGAGGCCTTGCGTGTCCACGTAAACGATATATGGCCAACAGCGTGAGATTATGCCTTTTTCGCTGGAGGCGGAGAGATTCGTACGGATGGCGAAACAAGTGGTATGCATATACCATCAGTCGTGTGTAGTGATAATGATGTATAGCACACGACTGATAAAACGCTATGACACAAATTTTATGGGACCATTTTGGGTCCCCGATTTATTGTCTTGAACCCCCTTCGGGGATGGAATGGTCGTGTTTTTTGCTACAATCTTCCTTCGCGATCCTGAGCGGCCGCGCACGCTCCGCTCTGCAAGGTCTCCGCAGGCCTCCGGCCTTGGAGTCCGCCCGGGCTTCCTGCAGGCCTTCGCAGGCTTCCGGCCCTGGTGGCCTCCAGGAGGGCGCATAGACGGTTTCTGAAGGCCTCTGCGTGTCTCCGTCCCTGGTGGCTGCCTCGAGGCCTTCTGAAGGCCTCCGCAGGCCTCCGGCTCTGGAGGCCGCCCGGGAGCTCCTGCAGGCCTTCGCGTACCTGCCGGCCCTGGCGGCCTCCAGGAGTGCGCATGGACGGCTTCTGAAGGCCTCTGCGTGTCTCCGTCCCTGGTGGCTGCCTCGAGGCCTTCTGGAGGCCTCCGCAGGCCTCCAGCTCTGGAGGCCGCCACGCTAACTCTGTAGTACCGCTTTTTCACGGACGCGAGGTCTGCCTTTTCCTCGGCTCTGGTTTATCTCGTAGTACGCGAGGATTTCCTGACGTTCCTCCTCCGTGCTGCGCCACATGGTTTGACAGGCATCGCACTTCCAGCGCTTTGGCGGTCTCTTCTTGTAGTTACGCCGACGATGAACCGGGTGGATTTTCTTGCAGACGGGGCACTGCACGAATGGCCGGCCAGTCGTCGAGTACAGCAGCGACATGATACATCCCTCCTCGTCTGTATCAGCACTCCGGAAAGAGCTCGTAGAACGCCGCGTAGCGTTCATCTCGGACCCGCGCGCTCGGCGGCGTCGGTGGCGTCATTGGGAATGTGTCAGGTATCCAGTCCTCCCGCAGGGCCGCCTTGAGGGCTGCAATCGGACTCCGGAGACTCGTTAGGCCTGCAATCACGTCGATCTTCTCGCGCACCTTCTCGGCTCCGTACCGCTTAACCAGGTTGGCGATGGTCTTCGGGTTCACGTTCTCGCCGATTCGCTCTGTGTACTCCTGCACCAGCTCTTCGATGGAGGCCTCCTCACACACACGGGGTGTGTCTATTTCCTTCATGGGTTTCCTTATTGGGGTGTCATTAGTGTGTGTTCCTTCTGTGCTCTGTGAGAGCATAGGTATGTTCTGTGGGAGCATAGGTGTGTTCTCCTGGGACATAGGTATGCTCTCAGAGAGCATACCTTCTGGCGGGTATGGTCTGTCAGAGCATACCTTGCGTGGATCGGCATCCGCCGGGTGAACGATCGTGTAGAGGTTTGAGAAGTACTCACCGCTCTCCTTGCGACCACGGACCTCCTTAACGAGCAAGCCAGCAGCGATCAGCTCGTCAACAGCTCGACGAACGGTGGATTTACTGAAGCCCACTTCCTTTGCCATCGTTCCGTACCCAGGGAAACACTGTCCGTCACCGTCCGCACGTCGACACAGGTACACGTACACGGCTTTGGCGTATCCGGTGACATCTGCGTCGTAGATTGCGTCCGGAGCGCTGAAAAATCCCGTCGTCCATCCCTTTTGGATTCTGTCCGCCACAACGATCCCTCCCGTGCATGTCCCGCCGGGCAACGAAAAAAGCCCGGACGGTAAGCCTCCCGCCCAGGCCTGATTGAGTTAGTGCATTACATAGATCCGCTCGCGCTTGCAAAAGCCGCATCGATCTGCGACAATAAACACACGAAACCGCATAGTTGCGGATGGAATGGGTTGCGTGGCCTTGGCGGGTTGGGGCAACCCATTCCTATTTCGTGCGTTCGATCGAGTTACGCAAATTCTACCACAAGGACCACCAAAATTACTAGTCTTCCACCCGATTACGAGCGAAGCGTAGGGTACGTTTTCATCCTCATGTCGTCGTCCACAACTTCTTCGCCCCACTCGACGTAGGCAGCATGCAGAACCCAGGCAAGTGCAGCTTGATACCCGAGGTCGAACTCGCCTCTCTGCGTCCGCTCTTTGACCAGCTCGTACTCCTTCAGCACTTTTTCAAAAAACGTCTTCACCGACTTCGTCCGAATCGTTTCACCAGCCATTTTTATCAGCTCCTTCGTATACATGGTATACGATGTATACAAAGAAAGCAAGACCGTGGCCGAGACCTTCACTCTGTGGCAGGCCACGGTCTTTTTTGTCGGACGCGGAATACTGCCGAGCCGCGCCCTCATATGACAGGTGCAAAGGAGGTGATGGGGATGGCGACAATCACCATCGAGGTTGAGGTGGTATCCGTCCAGGAGGACACCGTTTTGGTCCGGGACTCTGAGGGGCACGAGTGGCTTGTGGACCGGCAGGACATCGACATCGAGGAGTGAGCAACATGATTCCTGAGTTCACCCTAACGGGAGCGGGCATTCTCGCGGGCGCCTACGTCCTGGTGAACTACCGGGAGGCGCGCCTGGTGCAGCGGGCAGCAAGGCATAGAGGGCTATGCGAACGAGACGCCAAGGGCAGGCCTCGCCCCTGGCGTCTGATTGGACAGCGGCGGGACAGGGAAGGCCTCACCATGCGCTTCAAAGTCCCGCCTGGAGTATCCTATGCGGACATCGTCTCGGATGATTCCCCCAACCGGCTCGTCCCGGCGCTGTGGGAGCTGTTTGGACCATGCGAAGTACGAAGAGACGAACCGGGGCAGATCGTGATCCAGGTGCCAGCGCACTCCCCTGCCCCGCGTCTGTTAGACGCTAGGGGCAGGGGAGTGGCTGGCGGAGGTCTCGCGTCGTGAATCCGTATACCGTCTTTAAAGCTGCATCTGACCTTGGCAAAGCCATCGGCATCGCGGCGGCGCAGGCGAGCCATTCGCCCGAGGCGTGGAGCCTCGCGAAGGCGGCTGCGGCGGTGCCCGGGCTCATCGTCGGGGCCGGGAAGGTGGCGCTTGGCGTCGGCGGGGCGATTCTCATCAGCTCGTTCTTCGGGTGGTGACGGAATGAGCGAACGAGACGACGCTCCCAACTTTGGTAACACGGGAGCAGAAACTCCGGCCGAGCCCCGCGCCCTGGTGGATTGGGTGTCCATCACGTTCCCCTGGGACGACCCAGGCCGCGCCATCCAGGCCATCGGCCTCGAGGCCGACCGGCCTGAAAGGGAGGGCCGGGGACGCCACGGTTACCGGTTCATGCTCGACTTTGGGGACGCCTGGGTGATGTGGGGCGGACGGGACGGGATGGGTGTCCACGCCGTTCTCTCCGGGGACGGGTGCCGCCGGATGGAGCAAAAAGCCGGCTGGAAGGAAAGTCTTGCCACGTGGAGGAGCCTGCGAGGCCGTATACGCCGTTTGGATGTGGCGCTCGACGTATATCACTTGGACGTCGCAAAACGGGCCTCAGAAGCCATCCTGGGCGGTCTGGTGAAGACCCGCTGGAGAGCGTACCAGATTGTCCAGTCCGGGTCTGTCCACGGGGACACCCGGGAAGGGCTCACGGTGTACTTCGGGAGCCCGCAGAGTCTTGTCCGTTGCAGGCTCTACGACAAAGCGGCGCAGATGGGCACCGATGGGACCTGGCACCGCATCGAGCTGCAGACACGAGACGAGCGGGCAGAGGCCGTCGCGGAGCACGTCGCCGCCGGCCGGCCAATTGGGGAGCTGCTGGCGGGAATCCTCCGCCACTATCTCACGATCCAGGCCGAGTGGTGGGAGGAGCTCCTAGGGAAAACGGAAAGCATTGTCCTGGCTACTGAGCGGCCGGCGAGGAAGATTGACGAGGTGCGCGATTGGTTCGTGCGGAATATGGCACCGACCCTGTCGCTCGTCTTTGAGCACCAGGGCGGGGACGTCGATTGGCTGTATGACATCATCCACCAGGGGCGCGCACGCCGAACGGTGCGCCAGCAAAACTTACTCAATCAGGAGTGAGGCAAGATGGAGGTCACATTGAATGCGCTCATCTGCGGGCTTCGTGAAGTCAGCGCAAAAGATGGCCGTAAATACTTCTTTGTCGATTGGTACTGCGGCGGGGCACACAGCAGCATCATCGATCCGGACAAAGTCGAGCCCTACAAGACACTGGCGGCCCGCCTCGTGACCATGCGCGTCCGCATCGAGGAGGGTCGGGACCGAGTGAACTACCGCATCCTCGACATCCAGCCGGTTCCCGCTCGGCAAGCCGTTTAGGAGTGAGTGGCCCCTGATTACCGCCCTGAGCGGTTTCTCAGGGGCCTCTCGCGCACATCAGCGCGGCCGCGCACTCAACCTGGAGAGTCCAAACACGACCGCGACAACGACAGCGTAAACAAACACGGCGTGCAGCATGGCATTTTCTCCCCCACGTGTGATAAGGTTGGGCATGGGGTTAGGCATTTTGGATTTCGGTCACCGCCGTTCCAGACCGGCGGCCTGATCTTCTGGTGTCAGGGTCATCATCGCCCGATGGCCCTGTCTTCTTGCCTTTTGCCAGCTCATCAGCACCGCCATTGCATCTATCCACACTTGCACGTCCGCGCCTGTCTCAACCATGTCCCGCTGCATCATCAGAGCCCTTCGGATTGCTGCAGCTGGGCAGCTGCCTCGTTTGATGACGTCCTTCATCGTTTTCTCAATCACGGACGGCACAACCGGCGTCTGACTCGCTTTCATGCGCCTCTCACCTCCTGGAAGACCTGAGTTTCTTTCGAAAACGCAAGCTTCGCGGTGCCTATCGGGCCGTTGCGCTGCTTGCCGATGATCACCTCGACAATCCCGGGCGTGTCTGTGTTCGGGTTGTAGTACTCGTCCCGGTAGAGAAACATGATGACATCGGCGTCCTGCTCAATCTGGCCGCTCTCACGGATGTCGGCGAGCGTCGGCCGCTTGTCTTGGCGCTGCTCGACGGCCCGGCTGAGCTGAGCCAATGCCACCACACAGCAGTTCATCTCCTTCGCGATGGCCTTGAGCTCCCGGCTGACTTCCCCGACCTCCTCCGTCCGACTGCGACCGCGCTGAGTTTGAATCAGCTGCATATAATCGACAAAGACCACCATGCGTTTATCGGCAGGAAGTTTCCGCGCCAGGCGTCGAAGCTTCGCCCGGATGTAGGCTGTCGAGACGTTCGCCTGCGTATCAACGAAAAGGTTTCTCGCCTCAAGCCGTGCGAAGGCCTGCGTCAGTTTTGGCCAGTCGCTGTCCTGGATTCGTCCGTGATGGATGCTGTACAGTGGCACACCGCCTTCTGACGCCACCAGCCTGTCCGCAATCGAGTCATCGCCCATCTCAAGGCTGAACACTACCGCGACGTCATTTAACGAGGCCGCTCGCGCCGTGTGCAGCATGAATGCCGTCTTGCCCATGCTTGGCCGTGCTGCGACGACACAAAGCGTCTGTGGACGCCACCCGCCGGTGTAGGCATTCAGCTGCCTGAACCCGGTGTTTATGCCCACTAGCCCTTTTTGTTTGTATCTCTCCTCGAGTACCTGTACGTGATCGCGCAGGATGTCGCCGATGTGCCGTGGTCCGCTCGTCTCGGTTTCCTGAGATTCAATCTGTGCGATGGCCTTCTCAACCTCGGCCATCTCGTTATCCCCGATCTCGTCAGCCATCATCGCGATCTCTTGGAGCCGCATTGCTGCCTTTTGGAGACGGCGACGCTTGGCATTCTGGCGGATTTGGTGTGCGAGCTCCTTTGCGGCCCAGGGCTGCGCGTATGTGACGTTGAGAGCGACAGCCAGGTATTGAGGGTCCAGGCTACGGGCCAGTTTCTCACCGACTAAGACGTTACTGACGGGCTTTCCTTGCTCGTACAGTGACGTCACCGTCTGATAGACCAGGGCGTTTCGCTCATCCTCGAAGTCCGCTGGGCTAAGGTCAATCTCATCGAGCAGCGTCGGCCTGTCGAGCAGGGTTGCGATCATTGTCAGTTCTGCCGTCCGAACGGAAGCTTGGTCATCACCATGCCACATGTGCCATCTCTCCTTCCTCGAGGGCCGCGGCAACTTCTGGAGCCAATCCCTCCGGAATGTACCGGCCTGGATTGTCTGACGCCGCTCTTGTTCGTTTGGCATGAGGGAAGTCAATCGGCGCCACGCTCTCGCGCTTGGCGAGCTCCTTGCCCCATAGGTCAGTGATGACCTTAGCGCAATAGCGGAAGGTGCTGATGTCCGGATTACGCTCGAAAGCCCTGTCGATACCTGTCAGGATGAAATCCAGCGGAATGCCACTTGCAAGGAGCTGTTTGAGGGCCTTATAGTCTTCGCGCTTCACGATAAATCGCTTGCCCGTGTGCTGAATCATACGGATCTCGACCGCTTGGCAGGCTTCTTCAACGTCGCTCGCAAAAACAGCGCTGATCGGCGGCGGCGTCGAAGCAGAGCTGCGTGGTTCCTCGTTGCCCACGTGGATCTCCAGACTATCGCCGCTGCTGCTAGTATTGTTCACTTGGTTATGTTCAAAGTGATCATGTTCCTGGGGTGCACCGTGTGCACCCCCCCCGGTGCATGCTGTGCACCCCCCCGGTGCACCGTGTGCACCCCCCCTCGGTGCATGCTGTGCGCTCGCGTGTTCGTCTTGCCCTTGGTGAGACCGTGGCTGCGGTGTCACAATCGTGTACTCGTTTGATGTCTGACGCATCTCGCCTGTCTTCGTTGCCTCAAAGCGTTGGTTCACCTGGAGTAAGCCTTTATCCACGAGAGACCTGATGCAATACTGAGCCTTGCGCTCGCTCATGCGACCGAATTGGGCAATCCGCCGGATGCTCGGAAAGGATGTGCCCTCAAAACTCGCATGTGCGAGGAGAACAAAGTACACAGATTGCTCGTAGATTGTCAGGTCTTCCAGAAATACCGACGCAGGAACAGAGAAGTGATAGTTTGTCGCCCGCAAAGTACCTTGGAACTCCATGTCCCGCACACCCACCTCTCAGTTCGCGCCTGCACCAAATGCGGTTCGTGTATTGCCGAGCTCCAGGACGAACGAATGATCCTTCACGTCCGTCGAGGTGGTGTCATGCGGGCAGCGCACCAGGTACTTCTTGCCCCCGACCTGGAGTTCGTCATAGTGATCGCCGTCGTAGCGAATGCGAGCTCTTACCGTCATCGGCTTGGAGCCTGGCTTTAGGAGGTCTCCGGCTTTCCCTGCTTTTCGCAGCTGATCGCCGAGAACGCTACGATGCAGCTCATACAGCGTCTCGTTGGCGCCAATGGCCGCTGCATTTCGCTTACTGGCTTGATTGCGGCCGCCCTGCACATCGTCTTCGTTTCCCTTGATGTTGTCGCGGTAATCGTCCGGAACCGGAACGCCATGCCTCCGGGCCCACTCGTCAACCTCTGCCGTGATGGCGTCCAGCAGGCTGGCGTACTCGTCAGAATGCTCCTCCTCCGACCAGTCCATCACCGCCCGGCGAACATGCTCCAAAAGGCACAGCATCTTGTCATTCCAGGGCTCATCGCGATGGGAACGCAACGGCAGATCGTCCATGCCCTCACGGATCGGCTTGTGCGCCTGAACCTTGGGTTGTAGTGCCGCGATTAAGGCCTGCAAATCCTCCTGTCTGATGCCCGATGCTTTAGAGCCGGGCACATGGGGCGTTGGAAGCTTCTCCGGATCGTCGTCCTCGTCCCGCGTGAAGTAGTCGGCAGGCACGTCGAGCGATCTTGCAATCGGCATCAGTGTCCTGTCGGTCACCACGTCCCAGTAATCAGGGTCCGTCTCCAACCGCCTGATTGTCGCGAAACTGACGCCCGACGCTTGAGCCAACTTTTGTTGCGACAATCCGTTCGCGTACCGCAGTCTTTTGAGCCTTTGAGCTGCCACGATTCCATCCATCATGAGCACATCCTTTCTGAGATTTGATTTGTTGCGCTTCAGCACAACATGAGCGATGATGTAATATCTCTGCGTTGAGACGAGTCTACGATGAGCGCAAGATGGTTGCAAGGTACTGCCATCGTTGTAATTTCCAGGAGAAAATAGACCAAGTAACTCATAAAATCGGCAAGCCGCTCAGTAAATCGGCAAGGTGTTATTTTTCCTGGAAATGTGAAATTTCTGTGACAAGGGAACTATTTTTCGTGGCCGACATGGCCGGATCGTGGCCGCGGCCATGACCGTGGCCGCCGAAAATCCTTGGTGTGTACGGCTTTTTTGACTCGTGGCCGAATGACGGCTTTGTGCCGGTCATGGGAGGATATCATGGAGCATTGGCTGACCATCCCTGATGTGGAGAAGCAGACGCGGATTCCCGAACGGACGATCCGCCGCTATTTGACCTTGCACGGACATCACGTGCAGACCAGGAAGCAGGGGCGGAGTCTCCTGGTTTCTGACCAGTCGGTCCCGGTGCTTATTCAGATCCGCGACTGGTATGCGGCCGGCTGGAACGCCGAACGGGTCGAGGAAGCATTGTCTCAGAGTGGCCTACCGGTGACGGTCACGATTGACGGCCACGAGTCGGCCATGACCGTGGCAGAGGCCTTACAGGGACTGCAAACACACGTGGCCGCGGCCATGACCGCCATGGCCGAAGAGATGGCCGCGCTGCGCCGCGAAGTGGCTGCAACCCGGGAGGAAAACGAACGTCTGCGGAGCTTTCTTGAAGAGCGACTCGAGGAACGCGACCGCCAGCTGATGGAGGCATTACGGGAGATCCAGGAGAGGAAATCCGAACGAAAAATCCCGCGTTGGAAGTTCTGGAGCAAATGAGGAGGTCGCAGCTCAGCGATCCGAACCATGGCCATTATGTGGTCCGGAAGCTGGCCGGAACATGGTCCCCCACACATCCAGAAATCCTTGTGGTGGCAAGCATTGTCGAGGTGAATTACGATGCCATAGGCGGGTGGCATCCACGTCACAACGGCCCTGCAATGTGGGAAGACGCAAAAGGAGAGACTGCATTGACCTTAGAAACGAGACTGTTTCGATTCGACCCGGAACGCTTCATGAAATTCGTGCAAGCCTATAACATGGACTTTACTGATGAGGACTTTCACAAGGGACTGGAGGACCTGATTCGGAACGGTATCATCCGATCCGACTCAACCGGCCGAATTGAATTTGTGTACAGGTATCCGGAGGGACATCAACTCGGTGGAGACGATGTTGTCCTGCCCCGTGACGTTACAAACCACAACTTAAACTTTGAGGCAAAGTTTCTTTACATGTACCTTTGTTGCTACTCCGAGCATCTGGCTGTCTCGAATTAACCGTTGCCTACGAATTTTACACAGATATTAAAAATTTTTCGCCTATAGACTACAATGAATCAAAAGATACCACTAATAGGAGGCGCGACCAATGGACGTAGACAATGAAGCCCAACCGACTTTTCCCGCTCTCAAAACACAAGATCAGCTTCTTACTGCGTTCGTGAATGCAGCAAATAATCATGGACTGGAACTAAGCGTAACACTAACGGTTAAAGGTGTCGTCGTGAGTGGTACGCTAATTAGTGCCAAGCAATTTTTGAGAGAACTTGGTTCAATTACGAAGGGCGCCAAAGGCAATGCTGCTGAGGCATTTGGTAATGCGTTTGAACAACTTGCGGACGATATCTCCGAGACTGCTCAAGCTTCTTACATTCATCTCAGGAACGCCCGTATATGTGCACCAGGGCAAGCACCGATGCCGGCCGAAGGGAGCCTGTGGAGGGGTTCTCTCGCTTCGGTGGACGGATGGTACCTTGGAGAATTGAGATGACCAGACGGTGAGGTTCACATAAAAAGCCTTATCGGAGAGTACCAAAAACCGGAATCGCCGTTTCGTCTCAAATTCGGGCGTGAGCGGCGATTTTGCGTTTGACCAGGTCGCTCGCAAAAGCACCTCACGTACCAGGATTACCAAGTTCTTCAATCCCCGTTTTTCTCGCGTTTGCTTTCGTTTTCGCCCTTCTCCGCACCCTCATGTAACCGCTTTCTTTTGAGTTTTTCGTTGCCGACAGTTATAAACCCCTTGCCGCGTGTTCAAACGCCCCTCTACGGGCAAATTTGAGGCGTTTGTTTGGGTCTCAGACTGGCAACACTCCTAATAGGGGTGGTTGCCATGCGAGATGACCCAGCCAAGCGGCTGCGCGTGATCATGGCCGAGCGGGACGTGACGGTCCAGGAGCTGGCCTGGCGTGCAGGTGTGTCAGAGCGGACCATCACCGACCTGCGCCGGAACGGTTGGCGAAAGCCGCAGGCGGAGACCATGTACAGGATTGCAGAGGCCTTGCGTGTCCACGTAAACGATATATGGCCAACAGCGTGAGATTATGCCTTTTTCGCTGGAGGCGGAGAGATTCGTACGGATGGCGAAACAAGTGGTATGCATATACCATCAGTCGTGTGTAGTGATAATGATGTATAGCACACGACTGATAAAACGCTATGACACAAATTTTATGGGACCATTTTGGGTCCCCGATTTATTGTCTTGAACCCCCTTCGGGGATGGAATGGTCGTGTTTTTTGCTACAATCTTCCTTCGCGATCCTGAGCGGCCGCGCACGCTCCGCTCTGCAAGGTCTCCGCAGGCCTCCGGCCTTGGAGTCCGCCCGGGGCTTCCTGCAGGCCTTCGCAGGCTTCCGGCCCTGGTGGCCTCCAGGAGGGCGCATAGACGGTTTCTGAAGGCCTCTGCGTGTCTCCGTCCCTGGTGGCTGCCTCGAGGCCTTCTGAAGGCCTCCGCAGGCCTCCGGCTCTGGAGGCCGCCCGGGGAGCTCCTGCAGGCCTTCGCGTACCTGCCGGCCCTGGCGGCCTCCAGGAGTGCGCATGGACGGCTTCTGAAGGCCTCTGCGTGTCTCCGTCCCTGGTGGCTGCCTCGAGGCCTTCTGGAGGCCTCCGCAGGCCTCCAGCTCTGGAGGCCGCCACGCTAACTCTGTAGTACCGCTTTTTCACGGACGCGAGGTCTGCCTTTTCCTCGGCTCTGGTTTATCTCGTAGTACGCGAGGATTTCCTGACGTTCCTCCTCCGTGCTGCGCCACATGGTTTGACAGGCATCGCACTTCCAGCGCTTTGGCGGTCTCTTCTTGTAGTTACGCCGACGATGAACCGGGTGGATTTTCTTGCAGACGGGGCACTGCACGAATGGCCGGCCAGTCGTCGAGTACAGCAGCGACATGATACATCCCTCCTCGTCTGTATCAGCACTCCGGAAAGAGCTCGTAGAACGCCGCGTAGCGTTCATCTCGGACCCGCGCGCTCGGCGGCGTCGGTGGCGTCATTGGGAATGTGTCAGGTATCCAGTCCTCCCGCAGGGCCGCCTTGAGGGCTGCAATCGGACTCCGGAGACTCGTTAGGCCTGCAATCACGTCGATCTTCTCGCGCACCTTCTCGGCTCCGTACCGCTTAACCAGGTTGGCGATGGTCTTCGGGTTCACGTTCTCGCCGATTCGCTCTGTGTACTCCTGCACCAGCTCTTCGATGGAGGCCTCCTCACACACACGGGGTGTGTCTATTTCCTTCATGGGTTTCCTTATTGGGGTGTCATTAGTGTGTGTTCCTTCTGTGCTCTGTGAGAGCATAGGTATGTTCTGTGGGAGCATAGGTGTGTTCTCCTGGGACATAGGTATGCTCTCAGAGAGCATACCTTCTGGCGGGTATGGTCTGTCAGAGCATACCTTGCGTGGATCGGCATCCGCCGGGTGAACGATCGTGTAGAGGTTTGAGAAGTACTCACCGCTCTCCTTGCGACCACGGACCTCCTTAACGAGCAAGCCAGCAGCGATCAGCTCGTCAACAGCTCGACGAACGGTGGATTTACTGAAGCCCACTTCCTTTGCCATCGTTCCGTACCCAGGGAAACACTGTCCGTCACCGTCCGCACGTCGACACAGGTACACGTACACGGCTTTGGCGTATCCGGTGACATCTGCGTCGTAGATTGCGTCCGGAGCGCTGAAAAATCCCGTCGTCCATCCCTTTTGGATTCTGTCCGCCACAACGATCCCTCCCGTGCATGTCCCGCCGGGCAACGAAAAAAGCCCGGACGGTAAGCCTCCCGCCCAGGCCTGATTGAGTTAGTGCATTACATAGATCCGCTCGCGCTTGCAAAAGCCGCATCGATCTGCGACAATAAACACACGAAACCGCATAGTTGCGGATGGAATGGGTTGCGTGGCCTTGGCGGGTTGGGGCAACCCATTCCTATTTCGTGCGTTCGATCGAGTTACGCAAATTCTACCACAAGGACCACCAAAATTACTAGTCTTCCACCCGATTACGAGCGAAGCGTAGGGTACGTTTTCATCCTCATGTCGTCGTCCACAACTTCTTCGCCCCACTCGACGTAGGCAGCATGCAGAACCCAGGCAAGTGCAGCTTGATACCCGAGGTCGAACTCGCCTCTCTGCGTCCGCTCTTTGACCAGCTCGTACTCCTTCAGCACTTTTTCAAAAAACGTCTTCACCGACTTCGTCCGAATCGTTTCACCAGCCATTTTTATCAGCTCCTTCGTATACATGGTATACGATGTATACAAAGAAAGCAAGACCGTGGCCGAGACCTTCACTCTGTGGCAGGCCACGGTCTTTTTTGTCGGACGCGGAATACTGCCGAGCCGCGCCCTCATATGACAGGTGCAAAGGAGGTGATGGGGATGGCGACAATCACCATCGAGGTTGAGGTGGTATCCGTCCAGGAGGACACCGTTTTGGTCCGGGACTCTGAGGGGCACGAGTGGCTTGTGGACCGGCAGGACATCGACATCGAGGAGTGAGCAACATGATTCCTGAGTTCACCCTAACGGGAGCGGGCATTCTCGCGGGCGCCTACGTCCTGGTGAACTACCGGGAGGCGCGCCTGGTGCAGCGGGCAGCAAGGCATAGAGGGCTATGCGAACGAGACGCCAAGGGCAGGCCTCGCCCCTGGCGTCTGATTGGACAGCGGCGGGACAGGGAAGGCCTCACCATGCGCTTCAAAGTCCCGCCTGGAGTATCCTATGCGGACATCGTCTCGGATGATTCCCCCAACCGGCTCGTCCCGGCGCTGTGGGAGCTGTTTGGACCATGCGAAGTACGAAGAGACGAACCGGGGCAGATCGTGATCCAGGTGCCAGCGCACTCCCCTGCCCCGCGTCTGTTAGACGCTAGGGGCAGGGGAGTGGCTGGCGGAGGTCTCGCGTCGTGAATCCGTATACCGTCTTTAAAGCTGCATCTGACCTTGGCAAAGCCATCGGCATCGCGGCGGCGCAGGCGAGCCATTCGCCCGAGGCGTGGAGCCTCGCGAAGGCGGCTGCGGCGGTGCCCGGGCTCATCGTCGGGGCCGGGAAGGTGGCGCTTGGCGTCGGCGGGGCGATTCTCATCAGCTCGTTCTTCGGGTGGTGACGGAATGAGCGAACGAGACGACGCTCCCAACTTTGGTAACACGGGAGCAGAAACTCCGGCCGAGCCCCGCGCCCTGGTGGATTGGGTGTCCATCACGTTCCCCTGGGACGACCCAGGCCGCGCCATCCAGGCCATCGGCCTCGAGGCCGACCGGCCTGAAAGGGAGGGCCGGGGACGCCACGGTTACCGGTTCATGCTCGACTTTGGGGACGCCTGGGTGATGTGGGGCGGACGGGACGGGATGGGTGTCCACGCCGTTCTCTCCGGGGACGGGTGCCGCCGGATGGAGCAAAAAGCCGGCTGGAAGGAAAGTCTTGCCACGTGGAGGAGCCTGCGAGGCCGTATACGCCGTTTGGATGTGGCGCTCGACGTATATCACTTGGACGTCGCAAAACGGGCCTCAGAAGCCATCCTGGGCGGTCTGGTGAAGACCCGCTGGAGAGCGTACCAGATTGTCCAGTCCGGGTCTGTCCACGGGGACACCCGGGAAGGGCTCACGGTGTACTTCGGGAGCCCGCAGAGTCTTGTCCGTTGCAGGCTCTACGACAAAGCGGCGCAGATGGGCACCGATGGGACCTGGCACCGCATCGAGCTGCAGACACGAGACGAGCGGGCAGAGGCCGTCGCGGAGCACGTCGCCGCCGGCCGGCCAATTGGGGAGCTGCTGGCGGGAATCCTCCGCCACTATCTCACGATCCAGGCCGAGTGGTGGGAGGAGCTCCTAGGGAAAACGGAAAGCATTGTCCTGGCTACTGAGCGGCCGGCGAGGAAGATTGACGAGGTGCGCGATTGGTTCGTGCGGAATATGGCACCGACCCTGTCGCTCGTCTTTGAGCACCAGGGCGGGGACGTCGATTGGCTGTATGACATCATCCACCAGGGGCGCGCACGCCGAACGGTGCGCCAGCAAAACTTACTCAATCAGGAGTGAGGCAAGATGGAGGTCACATTGAATGCGCTCATCTGCGGGCTTCGTGAAGTCAGCGCAAAAGATGGCCGTAAATACTTCTTTGTCGATTGGTACTGCGGCGGGGCACACAGCAGCATCATCGATCCGGACAAAGTCGAGCCCTACAAGACACTGGCGGCCCGCCTCGTGACCATGCGCGTCCGCATCGAGGAGGGTCGGGACCGAGTGAACTACCGCATCCTCGACATCCAGCCGGTTCCCGCTCGGCAAGCCGTTTAGGAGTGAGTGGCCCCTGATTACCGCCCTGAGCGGTTTCTCAGGGGCCTCTCGCGCACATCAGCGCGGCCGCGCACTCAACCTGGAGAGTCCAAACACGACCGCGACAACGACAGCGTAAACAAACACGGCGTGCAGCATGGCATTTTCTCCCCCACGTGTGATAAGGTTGGGCATGGGGTTAGGCATTTTGGATTTCGGTCACCGCCGTTCCAGACCGGCGGCCTGATCTTCTGGTGTCAGGGTCATCATCGCCCGATGGCCCTGTCTTCTTGCCTTTTGCCAGCTCATCAGCACCGCCATTGCATCTATCCACACTTGCACGTCCGCGCCTGTCTCAACCATGTCCCGCTGCATCATCAGAGCCCTTCGGATTGCTGCAGCTGGGCAGCTGCCTCGTTTGATGACGTCCTTCATCGTTTTCTCAATCACGGACGGCACAACCGGCGTCTGACTCGCTTTCATGCGCCTCTCACCTCCTGGAAGACCTGAGTTTCTTTCGAAAACGCAAGCTTCGCGGTGCCTATCGGGCCGTTGCGCTGCTTGCCGATGATCACCTCGACAATCCCGGGCGTGTCTGTGTTCGGGTTGTAGTACTCGTCCCGGTAGAGAAACATGATGACATCGGCGTCCTGCTCAATCTGGCCGCTCTCACGGATGTCGGCGAGCGTCGGCCGCTTGTCTTGGCGCTGCTCGACGGCCCGGCTGAGCTGAGCCAATGCCACCACACAGCAGTTCATCTCCTTCGCGATGGCCTTGAGCTCCCGGCTGACTTCCCCGACCTCCTCCGTCCGACTGCGACCGCGCTGAGTTTGAATCAGCTGCATATAATCGACAAAGACCACCATGCGTTTATCGGCAGGAAGTTTCCGCGCCAGGCGTCGAAGCTTCGCCCGGATGTAGGCTGTCGAGACGTTCGCCTGCGTATCAACGAAAAGGTTTCTCGCCTCAAGCCGTGCGAAGGCCTGCGTCAGTTTTGGCCAGTCGCTGTCCTGGATTCGTCCGTGATGGATGCTGTACAGTGGCACACCGCCTTCTGACGCCACCAGCCTGTCCGCAATCGAGTCATCGCCCATCTCAAGGCTGAACACTACCGCGACGTCATTTAACGAGGCCGCTCGCGCCGTGTGCAGCATGAATGCCGTCTTGCCCATGCTTGGCCGTGCTGCGACGACACAAAGCGTCTGTGGACGCCACCCGCCGGTGTAGGCATTCAGCTGCCTGAACCCGGTGTTTATGCCCACTAGCCCTTTTTGTTTGTATCTCTCCTCGAGTACCTGTACGTGATCGCGCAGGATGTCGCCGATGTGCCGTGGTCCGCTCGTCTCGGTTTCCTGAGATTCAATCTGTGCGATGGCCTTCTCAACCTCGGCCATCTCGTTATCCCCGATCTCGTCAGCCATCATCGCGATCTCTTGGAGCCGCATTGCTGCCTTTTGGAGACGGCGACGCTTGGCATTCTGGCGGATTTGGTGTGCGAGCTCCTTTGCGGCCCAGGGCTGCGCGTATGTGACGTTGAGAGCGACAGCCAGGTATTGAGGGTCCAGGCTACGGGCCAGTTTCTCACCGACTAAGACGTTACTGACGGGCTTTCCTTGCTCGTACAGTGACGTCACCGTCTGATAGACCAGGGCGTTTCGCTCATCCTCGAAGTCCGCTGGGCTAAGGTCAATCTCATCGAGCAGCGTCGGCCTGTCGAGCAGGGTTGCGATCATTGTCAGTTCTGCCGTCCGAACGGAAGCTTGGTCATCACCATGCCACATGTGCCATCTCTCCTTCCTCGAGGGCCGCGGCAACTTCTGGAGCCAATCCCTCCGGAATGTACCGGCCTGGATTGTCTGACGCCGCTCTTGTTCGTTTGGCATGAGGGAAGTCAATCGGCGCCACGCTCTCGCGCTTGGCGAGCTCCTTGCCCCATAGGTCAGTGATGACCTTAGCGCAATAGCGGAAGGTGCTGATGTCCGGATTACGCTCGAAAGCCCTGTCGATACCTGTCAGGATGAAATCCAGCGGAATGCCACTTGCAAGGAGCTGTTTGAGGGCCTTATAGTCTTCGCGCTTCACGATAAATCGCTTGCCCGTGTGCTGAATCATACGGATCTCGACCGCTTGGCAGGCTTCTTCAACGTCGCTCGCAAAAACAGCGCTGATCGGCGGCGGCGTCGAAGCAGAGCTGCGTGGTTCCTCGTTGCCCACGTGGATCTCCAGACTATCGCCGCTGCTGCTAGTATTGTTCACTTGGTTATGTTCAAAGTGATCATGTTCCTGGGGTGCACCGTGTGCACCCCCCCGGTGCATGCTGTGCACCCCCCGGTGCACCGTGTGCACCCCCCTCGGTGCATGCTGTGCGCTCGCGTGTTCGTCTTGCCCTTGGTGAGACCGTGGCTGCGGTGTCACAATCGTGTACTCGTTTGATGTCTGACGCATCTCGCCTGTCTTCGTTGCCTCAAAGCGTTGGTTCACCTGGAGTAAGCCTTTATCCACGAGAGACCTGATGCAATACTGAGCCTTGCGCTCGCTCATGCGACCGAATTGGGCAATCCGCCGGATGCTCGGAAAGGATGTGCCCTCAAAACTCGCATGTGCGAGGAGAACAAAGTACACAGATTGCTCGTAGATTGTCAGGTCTTCCAGAAATACCGACGCAGGAACAGAGAAGTGATAGTTTGTCGCCCGCAAAGTACCTTGGAACTCCATGTCCCGCACACCCACCTCTCAGTTCGCGCCTGCACCAAATGCGGTTCGTGTATTGCCGAGCTCCAGGACGAACGAATGATCCTTCACGTCCGTCGAGGTGGTGTCATGCGGGCAGCGCACCAGGTACTTCTTGCCCCCGACCTGGAGTTCGTCATAGTGATCGCCGTCGTAGCGAATGCGAGCTCTTACCGTCATCGGCTTGGA